>NZ_JBSFVU010000002.1:402887-442501 GCF_053592475.1 Streptomyces sp. NPDC002671 | reverse complement strand
TAAGCGGGAAGCCTGCTTCGAGATGAGGACTCCCACCCACTTGATGGGGTAAGGCTCCCAGTAGACGACTGGGTTGATAGGCCGGATCTGGAAGCACGGTAACGTGTGAAGGTGACCGGTACTAATAGGCCGAGGGCTTGTCCATTGATGCTCGCGTCCACTGTGTAAGTTCTGAGGCAACGAACGGTTGCCGGCTTTGAGCTGAACCACATGAACACAAGTGAAAAGTGTGCTTGTTCGCTCGAAACCATTAGGGTTTCGGTGGTCATAGCGTGAGGGAAACGCCCGGTTACATTCCGAACCCGGAAGCTAAGCCTCACAGCGCCGATGGTACTGCAGGGGGGACCCTGTGGGAGAGTAGGACGCCGCCGAACAATCTTTTGAGGACCCCTGGTCCCAGCGTTCAGCTGGGACCAGGGGTCCTTTTGTTTTTACAATGCTTGCGGTACCGAAGACAGGAGTCACCCATGTCCACCAACTCTCCCGAGGATCGACCGGAGCGCGACCAGCGGCGACGGGACAGTGGTGACCGCGGTGACCGCGGCGGCTTCCGTCGCGACAACCACCGTGGCGACCGCGGTGGTTACGGCCGGCGCGACGACAACCGCGGCGAGCGTGGCGGCTTCCGCCGCGACGACCGCCGTGACGACAACCGCGACCGTGGTGGCTACGGCCGTCGTGACGACCGCCGTGATGACCGTCGTGAGGGCGACCGTGGTTCGCGTCCGGCGTTCCAGCGTGATGACCGTGACCGTGGGCCGCGTCGGGACGACCGCGGTGACCGCGGGTTCCGCCGCGACGACCGTGGCGGCGACCGCCCGGCCTTCCGCCGCGACGACCGCCGAGATGAGCGCCGTGACGACCGTGGCGGTGACCGCCCGGCCTTCCGCCGTGACGACCGTCGTGATGAGCGCCGTGACGACCGTGGCGGTGACCGCCCGGCCTTCCGCCGTGACGAGCGCCGAGATGAGCGCCGTGACGACCGTGGCGGTGACCGCCCGGCCTTCCGCCGCGACGAGCGCCGAGATGAGCGCCGTGACGACCGTGGCGGTGACCGCCCGGCCTTCCGCCGCGACGAGCGCCGTGACGAGCGCCGAGACGACCGCCGGGGCGAGGAGCGCGGCGGTTTCCGGCGGGACGACAGCCGGGGTGAGCGCGGTGGCTTCCGGGGCCGGGACGACCGCGGCGGCCGTGGGCCCCGTCGGGACGACCGCGGCGGTCGTCCCGGAGGCTTCCGTGGACGTGACGACCGGCATGGCGGTGGCCGTTTCCGCGAGGAGCGGGAGCGCGACCGCGACCGGGAGCCGATCAAGCGGCTGCCGATCCCGGAGGACGTCACCGGCGATGAGATCGACAAGGACGTCCGCCAGGAGCTGCAGAGCCTGCCGAAGACGCTCGCGGAAGACGTCGCCAAGAACCTGGTGATGGTCGCGCGGCTCATCGACGAGGACCCCGAGGGCGCCTACGGCTACTCCAGGGTGGCGCTGCGCCTGGCGTCCCGCGTGGCCGCCGTACGCGAGGCCGCCGGCTTCGCCGCCTACGCCAGCCAGAAGTACAGCGAGGCGCTCGCCGAGTTCCGGGCCGCGCGGCGGATGACCGGCACCGCGGACCTGTGGCCGGTGATGGCCGACTGCGAGCGTGGTCTCGGGCGGCCGGAGAAGGCGCTGGACATGGCCGGCGCCCCGGAGGTGCAGAGGCTGGACAAGGCCGGCCAGGTCGAGATGCGGCTCGTCGCGGCCGGTGCCCGGCGTGACATGGGGCAGCTGGACGCGGCCATCGTGACCCTGCAGAGCCCGGAGCTGGCCTCCAACTCCGTGCAGCCCTGGACCGCTCGCCTGCGCTACGCCTACGCCGACGCGCTGCTCGCCGGCGGCCGTACCGCGGAGGCCCGCGAGTGGTTCGCGAAGGCCGTCGAGGCCGACCGGGACGGCAGCACGGACGCCTCCGACCGGCTCGCCGAGCTGGACGGCGTGGAGTTCGTGGACGCCCTCGACGAGAGCGAGGACGGCTCGGACGCCGAGGACACCTCCGCAGAGGGCGACAAGGGCGACAAGGGCGCCGAGGACGACCTTGACGACCGGGACGACCGGGACTGACGTGAGCCGGTGACGGCATGACGAAGGGCGGGACCGACGAGGTCCCGCCCTTTCGCATGTGAACGGCTCAGATCTCCAGCGCCCGCAGCACCAGCCCCGACGCCGGCTTCGGGCCGAACGACGTCGACTTGCGGGGCATCGTCACGCCCTGCCGGGCCAGGTCGCGTACGACCTCCTCGCGGACGGGGTGCAGCAGCACGGCCGTACCGCCGTCCTGTTCCGCCTTCGCGACCGTCGCGGCCGTGTCGTGGATGTAGGCGATGTGGGCGGGGGAGTCCTCGGGGATGCACCACACGTGGTCCAGGAGCGCGGCGTGCAGGACGGTCGCGTCCAGGGAGCGCCAGGCCGCCGGGCGGTCCGTGGGGACCGTACGGGCCAGGAGGCCGGGGTCGGGGCGGTCCATGAGGTGGAAGGCGCCGTCGCCGGCCAGCAGGAAGGCGTTGCCGGCGCAGGCCGCGTCCGCCAGCGCCTCCAGGGCCTCGGGCAGAGGCACCTCCAGGTGCCGTACCCGGAACAGGCCCTCCACGGCCGCCAGCGCGTCCGCGACCGGCAGGCCGTGCAGCAGGCGGTGGATGGCGCGGACGCGCAGCGGGTAGCGGGCGGTGTCGACCAGGAGGACCAGGCCGTAGTCCCAGGGGCTCGGGGAGGGCTGTTCCGCGCGGAGCATCCGGTAGGTGGCCCAACGGTGGTGGCCGTCGGCGATCAGGGCCTGGTGGTGGGCCAGGTCGGACTGGATGCGGGCCATGTCGGCGGGGTCGGTGACCGACCACAGGCGGTGGTGGAAGCCGTCCTCGGTGGTCGTGTCCAGGAGCGCGGGACCCTGCACCGTGCGCTCGACGACCTCGGCCGCGCTGCCGTTGCCGCGGTAGGTGAGCAGCAACGGCTCCAGGTTCGCGCGGGTGGCGCGCATCAGGGCCGCGCGGTCGGCCACCACCGGGGGCATGACGTCCTCGTGCGGCAGCACCACGCCCTCCGCGGGCTCTGACACGCGTAGAGCGCCGATGACACCGCGCTGGAGCATGCCGTTGCCGTCCCGTTGCTCGTACACGTACAGAGCGGGGTCCGGGTCGGCGGTCAGGACGCCCTCGGCGAGCCAGCGGCGCAGGGTGTCGGCCGCCTGTTCGTTGCGGGCGGTGGGGGTGCCGGCCTGGGGAAGGATCAGCCGGACGATGTTGTACGGGTCGGCCGACTGGAGGTGAACGACACCGTCAGGACGCACGACGACGTCATACGGCGGGGACGTGACGGAGGCGAGGCTGCCGACCCGGTCGGGGTCGTAGCGAAGGCCTCGGAACGGGGTCAGTTCCAGGCCTCGGGGCGCCGTTGCTTCCGAGTGACCTGCAGTGTTCATCCCGGCATCGTACGTGTGTCAGTGCCGTGCGGGATGATCGATGGGTAAAGCGAGCGAGCGAGGAGCGATGTGGAATGAGCCAGAGCGTCAGGACGAGGCCCGCGGGCAGTGCCCGGCCCCTGAGCGAGGCGTACGACACAGCGCTGCTCGATCTGGACGGAGTGGTGTACGCGGGCGGGAGCGCGATCGCGCACGCCGTCGGCTCGCTGGCCCGCGCCCGTGCGGGCGGGATGCATCTGGCGTACGTCACGAACAACGCGCTGCGGACCCCGGACGCCGTGGCGGAGCACCTGACCGAGCTGGGGATACCGACGGGCGCCGGTGACGTCATCACCTCGGCGCAGGCCGTCGCGCGGCTGATCAGTGAGCAGGTGCCGGCCGGGGCGCGGGTGCTGGTGATCGGCGGTGAGGGGCTGCGGGTCGCGCTGCGGGAGCGGGGGCTGGTGCCCGTGGAGTCGGCGGACGACGACCCGGCGGCGGTCGTGCAGGGGTACGGCGGGCCCCAGCTGACCTGGGGGCGGTTCGCGGAGGCGTCGTACGCGGTGGCGCGCGGGGTGCCGTGGTTCGCGTCCAACACCGATCTGACGATCCCGAGCGGGCGGGGCATCGCGCCGGGCAACGGTGCGGCCGTGGAGGTCGTACGGATCGCGACGGGCGCCGAGCCGCAGGTGGCGGGCAAGCCGCTGCCGCCCATGCACCGGGAGACGATCCTGCGGACGGGCGCGAAGCGGCCGTTGGTCGTCGGGGACCGGCTGGACACGGACATCGAGGGCGCGTTCAACGGCGAGGTGGACTCGCTGCTGGTGCTGACCGGCGTCACCGACGGCGCCCGGCTCCTCGCCGCGCCCCCGCAGCACCGCCCGACCTTTGTGGACGCCGACCTGCGCGGCCTGCTCACCGGGCAGCCGGAGGTCGCCCAGGACGGGGACGGGTTCCGCTGCGGCGGCTGGACGGCTGGGGCCGGGGCCGAGCAGTTGGAGCTGGAGGGCGAGGGCGAGGCGACGGACGGGCTGCGGGCACTGTGCGCCGCGGCCTGGACGGCGGCCGGTACGGGTTCCTGCGCGCTGGACGGGGGGAAGGCGCTGGCCAGGCTCGGACTGTAAAGCACCGGGACCCGGCACCGTGACTCCGTGTGTGGGCCGGGGGTCGAGTTCGTAAGCGAGGGTAGGCTAACCTAACCTCGTGGTGATCGACAGTCCTCCGGAACCGCGCGCGGCGACCGCCCCCGCGCCCCCGACCCGACGGGCGGCACGGGCCCTCGGGCTCCTGCTCTCCCTCGCGATCCTGTTGCTCGTCGCCCTGGCGAGCATCGCGATCGGGGCGAAGGCGCTGTCGGTGGACCAGGTCTGGCACGGCCTGTTCCACGACTCGGGGACCTACGGCGACGTCGTCGTGGACGAGCGGCTCTCGCGTACCGTCCTCGGCCTGCTGGCCGGTGCCGCGCTCGGTCTGTCCGGGGCGGTGCTCCAGGCGCTCACCCGCAATCCGCTGGCCGACCCCGGACTGCTCGGCATCAACGCGGGCGCCTCGGCGGCCGTCGTCACCGCCATCACCTACCTCGGCGTCACGAGCCTCACCGGTTATGTGTGGTTCGCCTTCGCCGGTGCGGCGGCGGTCGGTGCGCTGGTGTGGTTCCTCGGCGGCAGCAGGGGCGCCACCCCGGTACGGCTCGCGCTCGCCGGCACGGCGGTCAGTGCCGCGCTCTACGGCTACCTCCAGGCCGTGATGATCACGGACGACGCGGCGCTCGGCAGGATGCGCTTCTGGACGGTGGGTTCGCTGTCCTCGGCCACCGACGCGACGATCATGCAGGTGCTGCCGTTCCTCGCGGCCGGCACGGTCCTGGCCCTGGCCCTGGCCCGCCCGCTGAACGCCGTGGCGATGGGCGACGACACCGCCCGCGCCCTCGGCGCGAACCTGGGCCGCACCCGGGCGCTGGCCATGCTGGCCGCGACCGTGCTGAGCGGTGCGGCCACCGCCGCCTGCGGCCCGATCGTCTTCGTCGGCCTGATGGTTCCGCACGTCGTGCGCTCCTTCACCGGCCCCGACCTGCGCTGGATCCTGCCGTACGCCACGGTCCTGTCGCCCGTGCTGCTGCTCGGCGCCGACGTCGCCGGCCGCGTCGTCGTCCGGCCCTCGGAACTGCAGGTCGGCATCGTCACCGCGCTCATCGGTGGCCCGGTCTTCATCCATCTCGTACGACGGCGGAGGACGGCCCAGCTGTGAAGACCAACCGTGTCCTCAGGGCGCCCGGCGGGCTCTCCCTGCGCCTGGACGTGCGCGCGCTGCTCGTCGTCGTCCTGCTGCTGGCCGCCGCGGGCGCCGCGGGTATCGCGCTCATCGGCACCGGCGACGCGAAGATCCCGGCCGCCGACGTCATCAGGACGCTGGCCGGAAACGGCACCGCCTACCAGGACTTCATCGTCAACGAGCTGCGGCTGCCGCGCGTCCTGGTCGGCCTGCTGGTCGGCGCCTCGCTCGGCCTCGGCGGCGCCCTGTTCCAGTCCGTCTCGCGCAACCCGCTCGGCAGCCCGGACGTCCTCGGCCTGTCCCAGGGCTCCACGGCGGGCGCGCTGGTCGTGATCGTGCTGATGTCCGGCAGCGCCACCCAGGTCACCGTCGGCGCCCTGATCGGCGGCCTGGCGACCGGCCTGGCCGTCTATCTGCTCGCCTGGAGGCAGGGCGTGCACGGATACCGGCTGGTCCTGGTCGGCATCGGCGTCAACGCGGTCGTCACCGCGGTCAACGGCTATCTGCTCACCAAGGCCGACCTGGTCGACGCGGCCCGCGCGGTCGTGTGGATGACCGGCTCGCTCAACGGCCGCGACTGGGACCAGGTCGAGCCGCTGGCGATCCTGTGCGCCGTCCTCGTCCCGCTGGTCCTCGTCAACGCGCGCGCCCTCAGGATCACGGAGATGGGCGACGACGTCGCCAACGCCCTCGGGGTGCGGGTGCAGCGCGTACGGCTGGTGCAGATGGTCTGCGCCGTGCTGCTCACCGCCGCCGCCACGGCCGCCGCCGGACCCGTCAGCTTCGTCGCGCTCACCGCCCCGCAGCTCGCCCGGCGCCTGACCCGCTCACCGGGCCCGAATCTTGTGCCCTCCCTCTGTATGGGCGCCGCCCTGCTGGTCGCCGCGGACTGGGCCGCGCAGCGCGCCTTCGGCGCCGACCAGCTGCCCGTCGGCGTGGTCACCGGCGTCCTGGGCGGCGGCTATCTGCTGTGGCTACTGGTCACCGAGCGCCGGGCGGGCCGGATATGAGTGCCGTCCCCGAGTCAGACTGCAAGAGGAGCACCGTGAACCGCCTGTCCGCCGAGAACGTCACCCTCGCCTATGACCAGCGCGTCATCGCCGAGCAGTTGTCGGTGGAGATCCCCGACAACTCCTTCACGGTGATCGTCGGCCCGAACGCGTGCGGCAAGTCGACGCTGCTGCGGGCCCTGTCGCGGATGCTCGGGCCCAGCCAGGGCCGGGTGCTGCTGGACGGGCAGGCCATCCAGTCGCTGCCCGCGAAGAAGGTCGCCCGGACGCTCGGCCTGCTGCCGCAGGCGTCCATCGCGCCGGACGGCATCACCGTCGCCGACCTCGTCGGCCGGGGCCGCTACCCGCACCAGGGCCTGCTGCGCCAGTGGTCGGCCGAGGACGAGCGGGTCGTCCGGGAGTCGATGCGGCAGACCGGCGTGGCAGAACTGGCCGACCGGTACGTGGACGAGCTGTCCGGCGGGCAGCGGCAGCGCGTCTGGATCGCCATGGCCCTCGCCCAGCAGACCCCCCTGCTGCTGCTCGACGAGCCGACCACCTACCTCGACATCCAGCACCAGATCGACGTCCTCGACCTGTGCGCCGAGCTGCACGAGACCCAGGGCCGCACCCTGGTCGCCGTCCTGCACGACCTCAACCACGCGGCCCGGTACGCCACCCACCTCGTCGCCCTGCGCGGCGGAAAGGTGATCGCCGAGGGCGCCCCGAACGACATCGTGACCGCCGAACTGGTCGAGGAGGTCTTCGGGCTGCGCTGCCAGGTGATCGAGGACCCCGAGACCGGGACCCCGCTGGTGGTGCCGGCGGCCCGCAAGGCCCGCGCCGAGCGCGTTACAGCAGCTTCCTGAGCCGGAACAGGTCCAGCAGGCTCGCCTCCAGCCGCACCCGGCCCCTGCCCCAGGCGGTCGCGAAGTTCAGCTCGCCGTCCACCAGGGACACCAGGTCGTCCCCGGCCATGGCGAGCCTGATCTGCGCCTTCTCCCGCGGCGGCCCGGGGTGGGTCTCGTCCACCTCGATCCGGCCGCCCGACATCCGGCCGGCGAAGGTGACATCCAGATCGGTGATGTGGCAGCTCACCGAGCGGTCCAGCGCCGCTGCCGCGCGAACCTCGCCCTCGGCACCCTGCATGTTGTCCGAAAGCTTGCCCAGCGCGGCGCGGCATTCCTCGATCGTGGCCATCGCGCACGACGGTACCCCAGGGGTTCGAGGTAGCGTCTGGGCATGAGCGAGTCTGTGTCCGAGGCGTCCCAGGGGTCCGAGGCCGAGCCCGCGTACGACCCCGCCGCCCCGGCCCCCCTGCACGTCCCGCGCACCCCCACCGGCAACGCCGAGGTGGACGCCCAGCTGGACCGGCTCGGCGACGCCGACCACCTCGCCACCGACGGGCACGTCGAGGTGTACGAGGATGTACATCGGGGGCTGCGCGACGCGCTCACCGCGCTCGACGCCCGCCCGGGACCTCCGGCGCCCCCGACGCCGTACCAACCGAGCAGGAGCTGAACCGAACGTGGCAGGAGTCGCACGCCGTCGTCTGGACGCGGAGCTGGTCCGCCGGAAGCTCGCGCGTTCGCGCGAGCATGCCAGCCAGCTGATCGCCGCCGGGCGGGTCACCGTCGGCAAGACCGTGGCGACCAAGCCGGCCACGCAGGTGGAGACGGCGGCGGCCATCGTGGTCCAGGCCGACGACAGCGACCCGGACTACGTCTCCCGCGGCGGGCACAAGCTCGCCGGCGCGCTCAAGGCCTTCGTCCCGCAGGGGCTCGTCGTCGAGGGCCGGCGCGCACTGGACGCCGGCGCGTCCACCGGCGGCTTCACCGACGTGCTGCTGCGCGCGGGCGCGGCGCACGTCGTCGCCGTCGACGTGGGGTACGGACAGCTCGCCTGGTCGCTGCAGAGCGATGAACGCGTCACCGTCAAGGACCGTACGAACGTACGTGAGTTGACGCTCGAGGCGATCGGCGGGGAAGCTGTGGATCTTGTCGTGGGCGATCTGTCCTTCATCCCGCTCGGGCTGGTGCTGCCCGCCCTGAAGCGGTGCGTGAAGCCGGACGCCGACCTCGTGATGATGGTCAAGCCGCAGTTCGAAGTGGGGAAGGAACGGCTCGGCAGCGGGGGTGTCGTACGGAGTCCGCAGCTGCGGGCGGAGGCCGTGCGAGCAGTGGCCGAGAAGGCCTGGGAGCTGGGGCTCGGGGTGCGTGGCGTCACCGCGAGTCCGCTGCCCGGGCCCTCGGGCAATGTCGAGTACTTTCTGTGGCTGCGGTCCGGCGCCCCCGAACTGGACCCGGCCGACGTTGACCGTGCAGTGGCGGAGGGGCCCCGTTGACACAGAACCATGCGCGTACTGTCTTCCTGCTCGCCCACACCGGCCGGCCCGCGGCCATACGCAGTGCGGAACTCGTGGTCAAGGGCCTGCTGCGGTGCGGGATCGGTGTGCGGGTCCTGGCGGAGGAAGCGCGCGACCTGCCGCTGCCGGACGAGGTGGAGCTCGTCGCCGAGGCGACCCCGCAGTGTCTCGACAGCTGCGAGCTGCTGATCGTGCTCGGAGGTGACGGCACGCTGCTGCGCGGCGCCGAGTTCGCGCGGGCCTCCGGGGTGCCGATGCTCGGCGTCAACCTCGGGCGCGTGGGGTTCCTCGCGGAGGCCGAGCGGGACGACCTCGACCGGGTCGTGGACCGGGTGGTGGCGCGCTCGTACGAGGTCGAGGAGCGGATGACCGTCGACGTCGTCGTGCACCGCAACGGCGACATCGTGCACACCGACTGGGCGCTCAACGAGGCGGCGGTGCAGAAGGCCGGCGCCGAGAAGCTGCTGGAAGTCGTGCTGGAGATCGACGGGCGCCCGGTGACAGGGTTCGGCTGCGACGGGGTCGTCCTGTCGACGCCCACCGGCTCCACCGCGTACGCCTTCTCCGCCGGGGGCCCGGTGGTGTGGCCCGAGGTGGAGGCGCTGCTGATGGTGCCGATCAGCGCGCACGCGCTGTTCGCCAAGCCGCTGGTGACCTCGCCGGACTCCGTGCTCGCGGTGGAGGTGCTGCCGCACATCCCGCCGGGCGTGCTGTGGTGCGACGGGCGGCGGACCATCGAGCTGCCGCCCGGGGCGCGGGTCGAGGTGCGGCGGGGCGCCGTGCCGGTGCGGCTGGCGCGGCTGCACCACGCGTCCTTCACCGACCGGCTCGTGGCGAAGTTCGCGTTGCCGACCACTGGGTGGCGGGGGGCACCACACCACTCCGGGGAGTGATGTAGGCGGGCCATGTGCGCTCCCGGGCCCGGACCTCGTATGGTCTGTTCCGTGTTGGAGGAGATGCGGATACGGTCACTCGGGGTCATCGACGATGCCGTCGTCGAGCTGTCGCCCGGGTTCACCGCCGTCACCGGTGAGACGGGTGCGGGCAAGACCATGGTGGTCACCAGCCTCGGGCTGCTGCTCGGCGGGCGGGCCGACCCGGCGCTCGTGCGGATCGGGGCCGAGAAGGCGGTCGTGGAGGGGCGGGTCACCGTACCCGCGGGCGCCTCCGCCGTCGTACGCGCCGAGGAGGCCGGGGCCGAGCTGGACGACGGGGCCCTGCTGATCAGCCGGACCGTCTCCGCCGAGGGCCGCTCGCGGGCCCACCTGGGCGGGCGCAGCGTGCCCGTGGGGCTGCTCGCCGAGCTGGCCGACGACCTGGTGGCCGTGCACGGCCAGACCGACCAGCAGGGGCTGCTGAAGCTGTCCCGGCAGCGGCAGGCCCTGGACCGGTACGCGGGCGACGCCGTCGCCGTGCCGCTGGCCAAGTACGCCGAGGCCTACCGGCGGCTGCGCGCCGTCGCCACCGAGCTGGACGAGATCACCACGCGCGCGCGTGAGCGGGCCCAGGAAGCCGACATGCTGCGCTACGGGCTGGACGAGATCGCCGCCGTGGAGCCGCGGGCCGGCGAGGACGTGGAGCTGGCCGAGGAGGCGGAGCGGCTCGGGCACGCCGAGGCGCTGTCCTCCGCCGCGACCGCCGCGCACGCCGCTCTCGCGGGCAATCCCGAGGACCCCGAGGGCATCGACGCCGCCACCCTCGTCGCGGGCGCGCACCGGGCGCTGGAGGCCGTGCACTCGCACGACCCGGCGCTGGCCGCGCTCGCCGACCGGATCGGCGAGATCGGGATCCTGCTGGGTGACGTCGCCGGTGAGCTGGCCGGGTACGCCGACGACCTGGACGCCGACCCGCTGCGGCTGGCCGCCGTGGAGGAGCGGCGGGCCGCGCTGACCGCGCTCCACCGTAAGTACGGCAAGTACGGCGAGGACGTCGCCGCCGTCCTCGCCTGGGCCGAGCAGGGCGCCGCCCGGCTGACCGAACTCGACGGCGACGACGAGCGGATCGACGAGCTGACCGCCGAACGCGACGCTCTGCGCGTCGAACTGGGCGGTCTGGCCCAGGCCTTGACGGACGCCCGGACCGAGGCAGCCGAACGGTTCGCGGCGGCCGTGACCGCGGAGCTGGCCTCGCTGGCGATGCCCCACGCGCGCGTGTCCTTCGACATCCGGCAGACCGAGGACCCCGACGGCGTCGAGGTCGGCGGGCGCACCGTCGCGTACGGGCCGTCCGGCGCGGACGAGGTCGAGCTGCTGCTGGCCCCGCACCCGGGCGCGCCGCCGCGGCCCATCGCCAAGGGCGCCTCCGGCGGTGAGCTGTCCCGCGTGATGCTGGCCGTGGAGGTCGTCTTCGCGGGGACGGACCCGGTGCCGACGTACCTCTTCGACGAGGTCGACGCCGGCGTCGGCGGCAAGGCCGCGGTCGAGATCGGGCGGCGCCTGGCGAAGCTCGCCAAGACCGCGCAGGTCGTCGTGGTCACCCACCTGCCCCAGGTCGCCGCCTTCGCCGACCGGCAGCTGCTGGTCGAGAAGACCAACGACGGCTCGGTCACCCGCTCCGGCGTGAAGGTCCTGGAGGGCGAGGAGCGCGTCCGCGAGCTGTCCCGGATGCTGGCCGGCCAGGAGGACTCGGAGACGGCACGCGCCCACGCGGAGGAACTGCTGGCGACGGCGCGGGCGGACGGGTGAGGGGCCGGGTCGGGGCCCTGCTTCTCGCCGTCGGCGTCACCCGCGCCGGCATCACCGCCCTGCGTGCCGGCGCGCCCGGAACACGGGCCCGTTGGGAGCGGAAGAACTACGCCGGGCGGACCGTCGAGCTGTACGCCGGGCCGGCTTCGGCCGTCGCCGCCGCGGTGGGGGCCGCGCGGGTGCACCCCGCCGCCGGGGCCGCCGTACTCGCCGCCGGTGTCTGCGGGGCGTACGACGATGTCGTCGGCCACGCCACCGGGGACACCCGGCGCGGCTTCCGGGCGCACCTCGGGGCGCTGCGGCAGGGCGAAGTCACCAGCGGCGCCGTGAAGTTGTTCGGGATCTCGGCCGCCGGACTGGTCGCGGGGGCGCTGCTGAAGGAACGGCCGTTCGACAAGCTCCTCGCCGGGGTCGTCATCGCGGGCGCCGCCCACGTCGTCAATCTCGTGGACGTGCGCCCGGGCCGGGCCGCCGGCGCGGTGCTCGCGCTGGGCGCGCCGGGCCTGCTGCGGAGCGGGCCCGCCGCCGAACTGTCGGCCGTGGCGATGGGGGCCGCGGCGGCCGTACTGCCGGACGACCTGGGGGAGCGCGCGATGATCGGGGATACCGGGGCGCACGCCCTCGGCGCGGCCCTGGGCGCCGCCGCCGTCGCGGGCAACCGGCGCGCGGGACTGCTCGCGCACGCCGTCGCGGTGGTGGCCGCCGCCGTGTACGGGGACCGGGTGAGCGCCTGGGCACGCGAGCTGTGAGCGGCTGACCTCGTCGTACGGCAGCGCGGGCCCGACGTGCCGTGGCGCGGGCCGTTCGTCCGCGCCGGGCCTTCCTTCACTCGTGTGGGTGACGTGCTCCGGCGCATTGTCCCGGCCCGCCGCGCTGTGCGCCTCCCGGTAATTGCCGGAACAGCCGTACGGCCTGGCATGCTTGGCAGGGAACCCGCATCGCGCGGCAGGCGCGCACGGCAAGTCCCTCAGCGCCCCTTCGCCCGCTACGTTCTGTACGTTTCCCCGTGACCGCCGACCGCCCACGCCGAACCAGGAGCCCCGGCCACGTGAGCCCCGTGAGCAGCACCGCACCGCACGGCCAGTCGCCGCTGCGCACTGTGCAGGTGCTGGGTGGAGGCAACGCCGGGAGCAGCGCGCACGTGCGCTCGCTGGCCGAGGGGCTCGTTGCGCGGGGCGTGCGGGTGACGGTGTGCGCTCCCGTCGAGGCCGACCGCTGCTACGACTTCACCGGGGCCGGTGCCGAGCACGTACACGTGCCACGCAGCAGCGACCCGGCGTCCGTGGGCGTGCTGAGGGCCGCCTGCGCCCAGGCCGATCTGGTGCACGCGCACGGCCTGCACGCCTCCTTCCGTGCCGTGCTCGCGCTCAGCGGTCGCACCACCCCGCTGGTGGTCACCTGGCACAACCGGGCCCGGGCCGAGGGCGCGCGGGCGCATCTGCTGCGGCTGCTGGAGCGGCGCGTGGTGCGCACGGCTGCGGTGGTGCTCGGCACCACCTCCGACCTGGTGGACCGGGCCCGCCGCCGCGGAGCCAGGGACGCCCGGCTCGCGGCCGTGGCCCTGCCGGGCCGGCGCCCACCTGTCGACCGGGAGGACCCCGACCGGCTGCGGCCCAAGGTGCGGGCCGAACTGGGCGCCACCGGCCGCCCGTTGCTCATCGCCGTCGGCTCCCTCGACCAATATCGCGGCTACGAGGTCCTGCTGGACGCGGCACGCGCGTGGCGGGAGCTGGACCCGGTGCCGCTGGTCGTCGTCGCGGGGGAGGGGGCGCTGCGCCCGGTGCTCCAGCGGCGGATCGAGGACGAGGAGCTGCCGGTGCGGCTCATCGGGAAGCGCGAGGATCTGCCCCAGCTGCTGACCGCCGCCGATCTGGCACTGCTGCCCAGCAGTTGGGAGTCGCGGTCGGTCCTCGCCCAGGAGGCGCTGCACGCGCGCGTGCCTCTCGTCGCCACCGCCGTCGGCGGCACCCCCGACCTCGTCGGCGACGCGGCCGAACTCGTCCCGTACGGCGACCCGGAGGCCCTCGCCGCCGCCGTCGTAGGGCTGCTCGCGGACCCCGGACGGCAGGAACGGCTGCGCGAGCGGGGCGTACGGCAGGCGGCGACCTGGCCGACGGAGGACGAGACCGTCGCCCAAGTGCTCAGCGTCTACGACGAGTTGACCCAGCCCAGGCCGCTCGCGTAGCAGCCCCTACGGCACGTGCCGGCGGGCCCGCAGGGCGAGGCTCAACGCCAGGACCGTCTGCGGGTCGTCGAGGTCGGTGCCCAGCAACTCCCCGATGCGGGCGAGGCGGTTGTAGAGGGTCTGGCGGTTGAGATGCAGCTCGCGGGCGGTCTCCGCCTTGCGGCCCGCGTGCGCCAGATAGGTCTCCAGGGTGGGCAGCAGCGGCGGCTTGGAGCGGTTGTCGTGGTCGCGCAGCGGGCCGATCGCGCGCTCCACGAACGCCGCCAGGTCCGGGTGGTCGCGCAGCCGCCACAGCAGCAGGTCGATGTCCAGGCGGCGCGCGTCGTACCAGGGGCGGTCGGTCAGGCCCTGGGCCGCGGTCGCCGTCTCGGCCGCGTGCCGGAGCCCGGCCGACGCGGCGGCCCAGCCGCCCGCCACACCCACGACCACGACCGGCGGCAAAGACCCCGGCCGCCGCATCCCGGCCCGCTCCACGCCCGCGCGCAGCGCCGCCGCGACCCGGTCCGCGACCGCCGACCGCTCCGACTCCGAACGCAGCCCCAGCAGCACCGGCACCCGGCCCTCGACCGGCCGCACGCCCAGCAGCACCGGCACGCCCACCGCGGCCAGCTCCTCCGCGACCGCACGCGCCAGCACCGCCCAGCCCCCGCCGGGGGAGAGCGAGTCCCCGACCCGCATGACGACCGGCAGCAGCGGGCTGTCCCCGGGCTTGAAGCCGAGCACCCGGGCCTGCGCGGGCGCGTCCTCGGCGGCGATGCGGCCCTCGGCGAGATCGGTGAGGAAGTCGCCCCGGCCGCGCGCCGCCAGCTCCTCCTCCTGCCGGGCCTGCATCAGCACCACGGCCAGGATGCCCGCGGCCCGCTCCGCCGCGATCCGGTGCACCGGGGCCAGCGGCGAGCGGACCGGCAGCAGGACGAGCCGGGCGCGCACCGAGCCCGCCGTCCCCGGACCGCCGCCGGGCACGTCCACCAGCACCGAACCGGCGGGCGGCGGCGCCTCCTTGTGCGGGCCGCGCAGCCCCTCCCACACCTGGAGCGGGTCCGCGCCCTCGGGCCCGGACCCGGCGGCGTACAGCAGCCGGCCGTCGGCGGTCTCCAGGAACACCGGGTTGCCGCTGAAGTCGGCCAGGATGCCCAGCACCTGCGGCACCCCGCCCCCGCCCAGCAGCGCCTCGGTACAGCGCCGGTGCACCTCCTCCGCCCGCTGGAGCAGCGCGTAGTGGCCGTTGACGATCTCGGTGTGGATCTCCTCCGTGACCGTCACGAACGGCACCTCGCGGTGCAACTGGACCAGCGGCAGCCCGGCGGCGCGGGCGGTGTCCACCAGCGCGGCGGGCAGCCGGGCGAAGCGCGGGCCCAGCTCCACCACCAGGGCCGCGATGCCGCGCTCGGCGAGCGTGCGCACGAACGCCCGCTGCTCGGCCGGGCGGGTGCCGAGGCCGTAGCCGGTGGTGAGCAGCAGCTCGCCGCCCTTGAGCAGCGAGGCGATGTTGGGCACCTCGCCCGCGTGCACCCAGCGGACCGTGCGCCCCAGCCGGTCGCCGCCGGCCAGGATCTCCGGGAGCCCGCTGCGCAGCCCGGGCAGCTCCAGTGCCTGCTGAACGGTGATTCCGGCGCCCTGAGTGGCGAGTCTGCTGTCCGTGCCCCTGTCCATGAAGCGGACGCTACCTGCGTGGACGCCCCGAGAACATCTCCTGGCTACACCGGCCTGATGTTGTGGTTGAAGCGGAACACGTTGTCGGGGTCCCAGCGCCGCTTCACCTTCTCCAGGCGCAGGGTGTTCCCCGCGCCCAGGCCCGCCCACACGCGCTCGGGGCCCTCGTCGCCGATGAGGTTGAGGCAGACGGTGCCGGTGCTCCACGGCCGGACGTCGGCGCAGGCCCGCCCCACCCAGGCGACGGCCCGCCCGTCGTCGGCCGGGTCCGTCCACTCGGCGTAGGGGTGCACCGCCCAGGGCGCGATCCGGAAGGCCATCGGATCGTCGGCGGGTCCGGCGGCGACCGCCCCGCCCTGCGGGAAGAGCATGAGCCGGGTGCCCGTCGGCACCGGCATGCTGTCCGCGCGCTCGCAGAACAGGTCCACCACATGGTCGGGCAGGCCGCTCAGGTACTCGGCCGAGCAGTGGCTGCGCAGGCCGGGCGGCCCGTCCAGCAGGCCCTGCGCCTCGGCGTACGGCAGGGCGCCGACCAGCTCCGCCTCGTGCGGCAGCGCGAGCACCGGCTCGGCGAGCTTGCGCAGGGCCTGCGCACCGCCCGCGTACGTCAGCAGCAGGCCGCACAGCAGCGTGCCCACCAGGTGCTCCGATACGAACGCCGCGGGCGGGCCGCTGAGGTACATGACCGCGCCGCCCAGTTCGTCCGGCCCCATGGTGACCATGTCCCGGAAGGTGCGCACCACGTCGGAGCCGAACAACGGCAGGAAGAGCAGCAGCGCGAGCGAGAACTCGGGGAGTTCGTGCAGCTCCAGGGTGAAGGCGGTGGCGATGCCGAAGTTGCCGCCGCCGCCGTGCAGCGCCCAGAACAGCTCCGGATTCTCGTCGGCGCTCGCGTGCACCCGCTCGGCGTCGGCGGTCACCAGCTCCACACCGATCAGGTTGTCGGCGGCGAGCCCGAACGCGCGGTCCAGCCAGCCGCTGCCGCCGCCGAGGACGAAACCGCCGACGCCGACGGTGGAGCTCCGGGCGCCGGTGGTCGCCAGGCCGTACGGCGCGGTGGCCCGGTCCAGCTCGCCCACGGTGGCGCCGCCCTGCACCCGCACCGCCTCGTCGGCCGGGTCCACGGTCACCGCGCGCATCCGGCGCAGGTCCACCACGAGCGCGCCCTCGCCCAGTGCCGTGCCCGCCACGCCGTGCCCGCCGCCGCGCACGGCGATCGGCAGGTCCAGCTCTCTCCCGAAGCGCACGGCCCGTACGACATCGCTCTCGTCCACGCACTGCGCGATCACGGCCGGCCGCCGGTCGATCATGGCGTTGTGGACCGTGCGGGCCTCGTCGTAGCCCGGATCCCCCGGGGCGAACACGTCGCCGACCAGATCCTCGCGCAGCGCGGCGAGGGCCGCGCCCGCCTTCGAGAGGGAAGCCATGGCCGCCCCCTTCCGGAAAGGGGGGTTTGTTGGCTCTCAGCCTAGGCGGGCGCGGTCGCCCGGTCGCGCCCGGAGACGCGAAGTCGTACGCTCCGGGCGCGTTGGGCCTCCATGGGCCCCGGCCGGGCTCAGCCTCCGTACGCTCCGGACGCCGTCAGCCGCAGGGCCGTGTCGATCAGCGGGACGTGGCTGAAGGCCTGCGGGAAGTTGCCGACCTGGCGCTGCAGGCGCGGGTCCCACTCCTCGGCGAGCAGTCCGAGGTCGTTGCGCAGCACGAGCAGCTTCTCGAACAGCTTGCGGGCCTCGTCCACCCGGCCGATCATCGCCAGATCGTCCGCCATCCAGAACGAGCAGGCCAGGAAGGCCCCTTCGTCGCCCGGAAGGCCGTCGACGCCTTCGTCCTCGCCCTCCGTCGGGTAGCGCAGGATGAACCCGTCCGGGGTGGACAGCTCGCGCTGGATCGCCTCGATCGTGCCGATGACCCGCTTGTCGTCCGGCGGCAGGAAGCCCATCTGCGGGATCAGCAGCAGCGAGGCGTCCAGCTCCTCGGAGCCGTAGGACTGCGTGAAGGTGTTGCGCTCCTTGTCGTAGCCCTTCTCGCACACGTCCCGGTGGATGTCGTCGCGCAGTTCCTTCCAGCGCTCGAGCGGGCCGTCCGCGTCGCCGGACTCGATGAGTTTGATCGTGCGGTCGACGGCGACCCAGGCCATGACTTTGGAGTGCACGAAGTGCCGGCGCGGGCCGCGCACCTCCCAGATGCCCTCGTCCGGCTCCTGCCAGTGGTCCTCCAGGTAGCGGATCAGCTTCAGCTGGAGCAGCTGGGCGTAGTCGCTGCGGGCCAGACCCGTCATGTGGGCCAGGTGCAGGGCCTCGGTGACCTCGCCGTACACGTCCAGCTGGAGCTGGTGCGCCGCGCCGTTGCCGACCCGGACCGGGGCGGAGTTCTCATAGCCCGGCAGCCAGTCCAGCTCGGCCTCGCCCAGCTCGCGCTCGCCCGCGATGCCGTACATGATCTGCAGGTTCTCCGGGTCGCCCGCCACCGCGCGCAGCAGCCACTCGCGCCAGGCGCGGGCTTCCTCGCGGTAGCCGGTGCGCAGCAGCGAGGTCAGGGTGATGGCCGCGTCCCGCAGCCAGGTGTAGCGGTAGTCCCAGTTGCGCACGCCCCCGATGTCCTCGGGGAGCGAGGTGGTGGGGGCCGCCACGATGCCGCCCGTGGGGGCGTACGTCAGCGCCTTCAGCGTGATCAGCGAGCGGACCACCGCCTCGCGGTACGGCCCGTGGTACGTGCAGTGCTCGACCCACTCGCGCCAGAACTCCTCCGTCGCCACCAGCGACTGCTCGGGCTCCGGCAGCGGCGGCGGCTCCTTGTGCGAGGGCTGCCACGAGATGGTGAACGTGATCCGGTCGCCGGGGGCGACCGTGAAGTCGGCGTACGTCGTCAGCGACTTTCCGTAGGTCTCGGTCTCCGTGTCGAACCACACCGAGTCGGGACCCGCGACCGCCACCGTGCGGCCCTGGTTCTTGTGCACCCACGGCACGATCCGGCCGTAGGAGAACCGCATCCGCAGTGCCGACCGCATGGGCACCCGGCCGGTGACGCCCTCCACGATCCGGATCAGCTGCGGGGCGCCGTCACGCGGGGGCATGAAATCGGTCACGCGGACGGTGCCGCGCGGGGTGTCCCACTCCGACTCCAGGATCAGCGAGTCGCCACGGTAGCTGCGCCGGGCCGCCACGGGCGGTGTCGAGTCGGCCGCGTGCGCCGGGCCGAGCCGCCAGAAGCCGTGCTCCTCGGTGCCCAGCAGGCCGGCGAAGATGGCGTGCGAGTCGAAGCGGGGCAGGCACAGCCAGTCCACCGTGCCGTCCCGGCAGACCAGGGCAGCGGTCTGCATGTCTCCGATGAGTGCGTAGTCTTCGATGCGCCCGGCCACGTGCAACTCCAGTCGAACGGCCACGTCACCCCCGCGCAGGGGGCTGTCGCTAGTGCGGTCAAGGGGTCGTTGTTGTGCGTCGTTGAGCGGTGAAGCAGAACAGCCCGCCGAGCCCTGAGGCAACACGGCAGTCCTTGCTCAACGAACTGCCGCGCTCTCGTTGTTCCGGTGCGTTTGCCGGCGGGGGTGTGCCGTCGTGCCGGCCGGGCTCGGCAGTGAGTGTCCGAGCAGGATACGACGCACGTAGATGATCTGCGTGCCGCTGAGGGCAACGGATGTGGGCCGAACGAGTGAGCGTCGAGTGATTTCCGTGTAACCGGCGCGTGCCTGTGTCGACGCCCGGCCGCAGCCGATCCGTACCGTGTCCGTTCTCGTGTCGGAGTGAGCGCGGAGCGTGGCCGGAAGTCATTCCCGCTCGGCGCTGATACCCTGGTAGCCCGTGGACCGGTGGATGCCCCCGAAGGAAACAAAACCGCAAGGGGTCCCCCGAACCGCAGCGATGGCACCCCCGGAAGCGACCGGACCGGTAGCCGTTCCGCACGACAGACAGCGACCACGGGAGCCCCCTCTTGGCCATGCCGCCGAAATCTACGACGACCAAGCACATCTTCGTCACCGGGGGTGTCGCCTCTTCGCTGGGCAAGGGCCTCACGGCCTCCAGCCTGGGCATGCTGCTCAAGGCCCGCGGCCTGCGCGTGGTGATGCAGAAGCTCGACCCGTACCTGAACGTGGACCCGGGCACGATGAACCCCTTCCAGCACGGCGAGGTGTTCGTCACCAACGACGGCGCCGAGACCGACCTGGACATCGGCCACTACGAGCGCTTCCTCGACCGCAACCTGGACGGCTCCGCGAACGTCACCACCGGCCAGGTGTACTCGACGGTGATCGCCAAGGAGCGGCGCGGCGAGTACCTGGGCGACACCGTGCAGGTCATCCCGCACATCACCAACGAGATCAAGCACCGCATCCGGCGCATGGCCACCGATGAGGTGGACGTCGTCATCACCGAGGTCGGCGGCACCGTCGGCGACATCGAGTCGCTGCCGTTCCTGGAGACCGTCCGCCAGGTCCGCCACGAGGTCGGCCGGGACAACGTCTTCGTCGTGCACATCTCGCTGCTGCCGTACATCGGCCCGTCCGGCGAGCTGAAGACCAAGCCGACCCAGCACTCCGTCGCCGCGCTGCGCAACATCGGTATCCAGCCGGACGCGATCGTGCTGCGCTGCGACCGCGAGGTGCCGACCGCGATCAAGCGGAAGATCTCGCTGATGTGCGACGTGGACGAGGCCGCCGTCGTCGCCTGCCCGGACGCCCGCTCGATCTACGACATCCCGAAGGTCGTGCACTCCGAGGGCCTGGACGCCTACGTCGTGCGCAAGCTGGACCTGCCGTTCCGGGACGTGGACTGGACGACCTGGGACGACCTGCTCGACCGCGTCCACAACCCCGACCACGAGATCACCCTCGCCCTGGTCGGCAAGTACATCGACCTGCCCGACGCCTACCTGTCGGTCACCGAGGCGCTGCGCGCCGGCGGCTTCGCCAACCGGGCCCGCGTGAAGATCAAGTGGGTCACCTCGGACGACTGCAAGACCCCGGCGGGCGCCAAGGCCCAGCTCGGCGACGTCGACGGCATCTGCATCCCGGGCGGCTTCGGCGACCGCGGTGTGCTCGGCAAGGTCGGCGCGATCCGCTTCGCCCGCGAGAACAAGATCCCGCTGCTGGGCCTCTGCCTCGGCCTGCAGTGCACCGTGATCGAGGCCGCGCGCAACCTGGCCGACATCCCGGACGCCAACTCCACCGAGTTCGACCCGGGCACGGCCCACCCGGTCATCTCCACCATGGCCGAGCAGATGGACATCGTCGCCGGCGAGGGCGACATGGGCGGCACCATGCGCCTGGGCATGTACCCGGCGAAGCTGGCCGAGGGCTCGATCGTGCGCGAGGTGTACGACGGCAAGGAGTACATCGAGGAGCGGCACCGTCACCGCTACGAGGTGAACAACAGCTACCGCGCGGAGCTGGAGAAGAAGGCGGGCATCCTGTTCTCCGGCACCTCGCCGGACGGCAAGCTCGTCGAGTACGTCGAGTACCCGCGTGACGTCCACCCGTACCTGGTCGCCACGCAGGCCCATCCCGAGCTGCGCTCGCGCCCGACCCGTCCGCACCCGCTCTTCGCCGGCCTGGTGAAGGCGGCTGTCGAGCGGAAGAACTCCAAGTAACACACCAGTTGTACGGTGGCCGGGGTGCATACCTTTCAGGAGGGAGCACCCCGGCTTTTCCGTGGCCGGCTTCGTGAAAGCGTGTGGAAGGACAGGGCATGACGATCAAGGACACCCCCGAGGAGTGGGAGATCCGGGCGACGGAGACCCCCTTCGTGGGCAACAAGACCTCCGTCCGCACGGACGACGTGGTCATGCCCGACGGCTCGGTGGTCCGCCGCGACTACCAGGTCCACCCGGGCTCGGTCGCCGTCCTCGCCCTGGACGAGGAGGACCGGGTGCTGCTGATCCGCCAGTACCGCCACCCGGTGCGGCAGAAGCTGTGGGAGATCCCGGCCGGCCTGCTCGACGTGCCCGGCGAGAACCCGCTGCACGCCGCCCAGCGCGAGCTGTACGAAGAGGCGCACGTCAAGGCCGAGGACTGGCGGGTGCTGACCGACGTGTACACCACCCCCGGCGGCTGCGACGAGGCCGTACGGATCTTCCTCGCCCGCAATCTGTCCGAGGCCGAGGGCGAGCGCTTCGAGACGGAGCACGAGGAGACCGACATGGAGTACGCGCGCCTGCCGGTCGACGAACTCGTCCGCCGGGCGCTCGCCGGGGACGTGCACAACAACTGCCTCGTCGTGGGCGTGCTCTCCCTGGTGGCCGCCCGCGCCGGGGACGGCCTCGACGCGCTGCGCCCGGCCGACGCGCCGTGGCCCGCGCGGCCCTTCGAGTCCTGAACGTGGCCTGAACCCACCCGTTCGCGTACCGGTGTGACGATCGCCTGATCCGATCGGGCGATGTGCCCGCCGCGCCCCGCCGTGCTCCGCCGTGAACGTTGCAGAGCGTGAACTAGGCTCTACACATGCCCGTTTCGGAGACCCGGCGGGCTTGCGCGTGCGGTGGGACGGGAGTGTGGCCCGTGACGGATGAGGCAATGGACGCAGGCGGTGCCCGGCTCTCGGCGCAACCGGCCATGGAGGACCATTTCCTGGGCCGTACACGGGAGTTGAAGGAACTGCGCGCCGACATCGAGCGCGCGGGCCTGGACACCATCTCCGGCCGCAAGGCCCCCCGCGCGCGCGTGCTGCTCATCGCCGGCCGCCCCGGCTCCGGCCGCACCGCCCTCGCCGAGGAACTCGTACGGCAGGTCGAGGACCGCTACCCCGACGGCGTGCTGCGCGCCCGGCTCAGCGAACCCGACGGCACCCCGGTCCCGGTCGAGACCACCGCCCGCGAGCTGCTCACCGAGCTCGGCGTACGGGCCCCGGCCGGGGCCGACGAGGACGAACTCGGCGAGGCGTTGCGAGCCGCCCTGGCGGGGCGGCGGGTGCTGCTCCTGCTGGACGACGCGGCCGGCGCCGAGCAGGTCGACGCCCTGCTCCCGGACAGCCCGGACAGCCTGGCCGTGGTCGTCTCCGGCGGCCCGCTCACCGGTATCGCGGACGTCCGCCCCTGCACCCTGGGCGGGCTCGACACCAAGTCGGCGGTGGAGTTCCTGGGCCGCTACGCCGGCTCGGTCCGCATCACCGTCGACCCGCGCTCCGCCGAGAGCCTGGCCGAGGCCTGCCAGGGCCAGCCCGCCGCGCTCACCCTGGCCGGCGGCTGGCTCGCCGCCCGGCCCAAGGCGGCCGTCTCCGACCTCGCCAAGCGGATGCACGCGGCCACCGAGGACGGTGCCGTCGGCGCCGACGGCACCCCGCTGGGCCGCGTCTTCCGGCTCGTCCACGAGGAGCTGCCCGCCCCGGCCGCCCGGATCCTGCGCCTGCTCTGTCTGGCCCCGGCCGGGCTGGTCGACCCGCACACCGCCTCGGCCCTGGCCGGCTGCTCGCTGAGCACCGCCCGCGCCACCCTGGACGACTTCGTCGCCCTCGGCCTGCTGCGCGTCGTCGAGTCGTCGCTGCCCGAGTACGACATCCCCGGCTGCCTGCACCCGCTGCTGCGCGCCCTCGCCGAGAGCCAGGACCGCCCGGGGGAGCTGCAGCTGGCCCGCGCCCGCATGCTGGAGCGCACCGTACGGCTGCTCCAGTCCTGCAGGGCGATCACCGAGACGGACAGCGCGCAGGCCCGCGAGAAGCTCCACGGCATGCCGCGCGCGCTGCGCTTTCCGCACCCGCGGGCCGCCGCCGACTGGCTGCGCGTCCGCCGCCCCGCCCTGCTGGCCGCCGTCCGGCTGGCCGTGGCCGACGGCGAGCTGGACACGCTGGCCCGCAGGCTGATGTCCCAGCTGGTCAGGGCCATGGTGGCGCACTCCGGCACGCAGGCCGCCGCCCCGGATCTGTACGGCATCCACGGCCTCGTCCTCGATGTCGCCGAACGGCGCGGGCTGCCCCGGGAGCAGGCTGCGGCCCTGCTGAACCTGGGCGATCTGGACGCGCAGACCGGCCGCACCCGGGACGCACTGGCCCGCTACCGGGCCGCGCTGGACGCCGGACGCGTCGCGGACGACCCGTATGCGACCGGCCGCGCGATGGAATCCGTAGGCGGCGCGTACCAGGAGCTGGGGGACTACGACCGGGCCGCCGACTGGTTCGGCCGGGCCCTCGCCCAGCGCCTGGCCCGGGACGAGCGCGCGGAGGCCGCCCGGGTGTACGGCCGGCTGGCCACCGCACAGACCTACGCGGGCCGCTACGGCGAGGCGATGCGGAACTGGCGCGCCGCGATCGCCGGGTACCGCAGGAACGGCGACGTCGCGGCACACGCCCGCGCGGTGAGCGAACTCGCGCGGGTCCAGGAGTACGCAGGCCGCCCCGAGGATTCGCTGCACACCTGCCGGGAGGCGGTGGAGTGGGCGCGGCGCGCCGAGGACGTCCGGCTCCAGGCCGCGCTGCACCTCCGGCTGGCCGACACCCTGGAGCACCTCGGCGACCCCGCCGCGGCCCGCCTGCACCGCGCGGTGGCCGGGCGCATGCTGGGGGAGGAGACCCCGGAGGACACCCCGGTGGAGACCCCCGAATCCACCCCGGAGGACACCCCAGAGGACCCCGAGACACGGGGAGACACCGTTAGCGCCTGCGAAATCCGTAGTGCACCAAGCGAAGATTGATGCAATGAAAGGCTAGACAGGCGGAACACCTTCATTAAACTGGCTCTGCCGCACGTTCTCTGCGGTGTCTCCCGGTGTGCCCCTGCATGCCTGGGTATGTCTTGTAACGCACCCCCCATACCCTCTGAGCCAAGGACCGTGATCGACGTGAAGGTCGGCATCCCCCGCGAGGTCAAGAACAACGAGTTCCGGGTGGCCATCACCCCCGCCGGTGTGCACGAGCTGGTGCGCAACGGCCACCAGGTCGTCATCGAGCGCGGCGCCGGCGTCGGCTCCTCCATCACGGACGACGAGTACGTGGCCGCCGGTGCCCAGATCCTGGACACCGCCGACGAGGTCTGGGCCTCCTCCGACCTGCTGCTGAAGGTCAAGGAGCCCATCGCGGAGGAGTACCACCGCCTCCGCAAGGACCAGATCCTCTTCACCTACCTGCACCTGGCCGCCTCCAAGGAGTGCACGGACGCCCTGCTGGAGTCCGGCACCACGGCCATCGCCTACGAGACCGTCGAGCTGCCGAACCGCGCGCTGCCGCTGCTCGCCCCGATGTCCGAGGTCGCGGGCCGCCTGGCCCCGCAGGTCGGCGCCTACCACCTGATGGCCCCGGTCGGCGGCCGTGGCGTGCTGCCGGGCGGCGTCCCGGGCGTGACCCCGGCCAAGGCCGTCGTCATCGGCGGCGGTGTCTCCGGCTGGAACGCCGCCCAGATCGCCATCGGCATGGGCTTCGAGGTCACCCTGCTGGACCGCGACATCAACAAGCTGCGCGAGGCCGACAAGATCTTCGGTACGAAGGTCAAGGCGATCATGTCCAACGCCTTCGAGCTGGAGAAGGCCGTCCTCGAGGCCGACCTCGTCATCGGCGCGGTCCTCATCCCGGGCGCCAAGGCCCCGAAGCTGGTCACCAACGAGCTGGTGTCCCGCATGAAGCCGGGAAGTGTCCTTGTCGACATCGCGATCGACCAGGGCGGCTGCTTCGAGGACTCCCGTCCCACCACCCACGCCGAGCCGACCTTCCGGGTCCACAACTCGGTCTTCTACTGCGTCGCCAACATGCCGGGCGCGGTGCCGAACACCTCCACCAACGCCCTCACCAACGCGACGCTGCCGTACATCGTCTCGCTCGCCAACAACGGCTGGGTGGAGGCGCTGCGCCGCGACCCCGCGCTCGCCAAGGGTCTCAACACCCACGACGGCAAGGTCGTTTACAAGGAGGTCGCCGAGGCCCACGGCCTGGAGCACGTCGAGCTGGAGACCCTGCTCGGCTGACGTCGGCCGACCTGTGTGACTCCATGAGTCACTAAGTCACCAACAGGTAAAAGGCGATTCGTCAATACGCATCGTCAACACCGCACACCCGGCCGGACCTTGCCCGACAAGGTCCGGCCGGGTGTGTGTATGGTCACTTTGCGGCTCTCGGTCAACTCGCCTCGAACGTAACCCTTCGACCGATTCGCACACCGGTGAAACCTGCTGTGCGACGGCCGTACGCCCTTGACAGCGCGATGTTTCATTGCCGACACATCCTGCCGGGTCCGGCGGATTGTGTTGCTGCGGACCACCGACACGCCATAGAGTCGCCAACCGTCGGCATGGTGCCACGCTGACCTTGTCTAGAAGTTTCCTGGTCACCAAGGAGGTAAGACGACTTGTGAATGAGTCGACATTTTCTCCCGGGGGTGGTCAACCAGGAATGCCGGTACGGGGCCAGGGCCCCACGGGATTCGAGGCTGTCGGCTCCGTAGCTGTGCGCACCTTCGCAGCCCACCAGAGTCCGGTTCCGCAGACCGCCCGGACAGCACACCAGAGCATGGATGGCCATCACGTGAACGCCATGGCCGGCGACGGAAGTGGCGCGCCCCACAACCAATTCGCCGACTACGACGAACTGCCCGAGGGGCACTTCTACGACCCCGACGCCGAGTACGAGCCGGATCCGGAGTACGCGGCCACGCTCGCGCCCGACGCGGCCCGCCAGCGCCGTGAGCGCGTCGGCCCGACCGGACGCCCGCTGCCGTACTTCCCGATCCCGGGCCCGCTGACCGACCACGGCCCCGCGAAGATCATCGCGATGTGCAACCAGAAGGGCGGCGTCGGCAAGACGACGTCGACCATCAACCTGGGTGCCGCGCTCGCGGAGTACGGCCGGCGCGTGCTGCTCGTCGACTTCGACCCGCAGGGCGCGCTGTCGGTGGGTCTCGGTGTCAACCCGATGGAACTCGACCTCACCGTCTACAACCTGCTCATGGAGCGGGGCATGTCGGCGGACGAGGTCCTGCTGAAGACGGCCGTTCCCAACATGGACCTGCTGCCGTCCAACATCGACCTGTCGGCCGCCGAGGTCCAGCTGGTCTCCGAGGTCGCCCGCGAGTCGACGCTCCAGCGCGCCCTGAAGCCGCTGATGGCGGACTACGACTACATCGTGATCGACTGTCAGCCCTCGCTCGGCCTGCTCACCGTCAACGCGCTGACGGCCGCGCACAAGGTGATCGTGCCGCTGGAGTGCGAGTTCTTCGCCCTGCGCGGTGTGGCCCTGCTGACGGAGACCATCGAGAAGGTCCAGGAGCGGCTCAACCCCGAGCTGGAACTGGACGGCATCCTCGCCACGATGTACGACTCGCGCACGGTCCACAGCCGCGAGGTGCTGGCCCGTGTGGTCGAGGCGTTCGACGACCACGTCTACCACACGGTCATCGGCCGCACGGTCCGCTTCCCGGAGACCACGGTCGCCGGTGAGCCGATCACCACGTACGCCTCCAACTCCGTCGGTGCCGCCGCCTACCGCCAGCTCGCCAGGGAGGTGCTCGCCCGGTGTCACGCCGAGTGAGTCTGCCTGGGGCCGACGAACTGTTCCGTACGACGGGGGGGATGGCACTCCAGCCGTCCACGCCCCGCCGCGCGGCCAACGGCGAGGCCCGGGTGCCGGCTCCCGCGGGGGAGAGCGACCCGACGCCGGCCGCGGCGGAGGACGCGCCGCAGTCGGTGCCCGCGCAGGGCGGCGACGGCGACGGCGCGGAGCACGTGGCGGCGGCCGAGCCGGAACCGACGGAGGCCGGGGAGGCCCGCACCCGCCCGGCGCGGCGGCAGACGGCGCAGGAAGGTTCTTCTGCCGCCCCCTCCGCCGCGCAGCCCCGCAAGCGCGGGCGGGCGGCCAACAGGCGCCCCAGCGGGCGTGAGCGGCACGACGAGAAGATCACCGTGTACGTGTCGGCCGAAGAGCTGATGGACCTGGAGCACGCCCGCCTGGTGCTCCGCGGCGAACACGGGCTGGCGGTGGACCGCGGGCGCATCGTGCGCGAGGCGGTGGCCGTGGTCCTAGCCGACCTGGAGTCCCGCGGGGACGCGAGCATCCTCGTACGCCGCCTGCGGGGGCGGTAGGGGTAGCCTGCGGGGGCTATGACCTCGTCCGACCTTCCCGCCCCCGCTTCCGGCCCGGCTCCGGGGCGTCGACGTGCGCTGGGGCGCGGGCCGGGGGTTCCGGCGGCTGAGCCGGTGGAGCCGATCGGGCCGGTTGAGCCGGTCGAGGTTGAGGTCGAGGTCGAGGTTCCTGAACCGGAGCCTGCTCCCGACGGCGTCTTCAAGGTTCGCCTCGCCAACTTCGAGGGCCCCTTCGACCTGCTCCTCCAGCTGATCTCCAAGCACAAGCTGGACGTCACCGAGGTCGCCCTCTCCAAGGTCACCGACGAGTTCATGGCCCACATCCGGGCCATGGGGCCGGACTGGGACCTGGACCAGACGACCGAGTTCCTGGTCGTCGCCGCCACGCTGCTCGACCTCAAGGCCGCCCGGCTGCTGCCCACTGCCGAGGTCGAGGACGAGGCCGACCTGGCGCTGCTGGAGGCCCGGGACCTGCTGTTCGCGCGGCTGCTCCAGTACCGCGCCTACAAACAGATCGCCGACATCTTCAACCAGCGCCTCGACGAAGAGGCCCGCCGCTACCCTCGTACCGTCGGCCTCGAACCCCACCATGCCGAGCTGCTGCCCGAGGTCGTCATCAGCATCGGCCCCGAGGGCTTCGCCAGGCTCGCCGTGAAGGCGATGCAGCCGAAGGCCAAGCCGAGCGTGTACGTCGACCACATCCACGCTCCGCTGGTCAGCGTGCAGGAGCAGGCCGGGATCGTGGTGGCACGGCTGAAGGAGCTGGGCGAGGCCAGCTTCCGCGCGCTGATCGAGGACACCGACGACACACTCACCGTCGTCGCCCGGTTCCTCGCGCTGCTGGAGCTGTACCGCGAGAAGGCCGTCGCCCTGGAGCAGGAAGCCGCGCTCGGGGAACTCACCGTGCGCTGGACCGGCGGGAACGGGGACGCGGCACCGATGGTCACCGACGAGTTCGACCGGCCGCCCGAGGAGTCGAAGGAGCCGAAGGAGTCGAGGAAGGAGGAGGAGAAGGCATGAGCGAGGAGACCGCGGAACTCCCGGCGGGACTCCGTACCGTCGCCGGACTCGACCTCAAGCCCGCCCTGGAGGCGGTCCTCATGGTCGTGGACGAGCCCGCGACCGAGGAGCACCTGGCGAAGATCCTGGAGCGCCCCCGGCGGCAGATCGCCGACGCCTTGCGCGGGCTGGCCGACGAGTACACCGTGCAGGGCCGCGGCTTCGAGCTGCGGTTCGTCGCGGGCGGCTGGCGCTTCTACACCCGCGCCGAGTACGCGCCGGCCGTCGAGCGGCTTGTCCTGGACGGCCAGACGGCCCGCCTCACCCAGGCCGCGCTGGAGACCCTCGCGGTGGTCGCCTACCGCCAGCCGATCAGCCGCAGCCGCGTCTCCGCCGTACGCGGAGTCAACTGCGACGGGGTCATGCGCACCCTCCTCCAACGCGGTCTGGTCGAGGAGGCGGGCACGGAACCCGAAACAGGTGCGATCCTGTACAGGACGACGAACTACTTCCTGGAGCGGATGGGCCTGCGCGGCCTGGACGAGCTTCCGGAGCTGGCGCCCTTCCTCCCGGAGGCTGAGGCGATCGAGGCCGAGACCCAGGAAGGGGTTCCGTCGTTCGACCCGGACGCGCCCGACGCGCCCGGCGGTCAGGATGCGGACGACTAAGACGGAACTTTGATGCGAAGCAGCGGCAGCGGAAAGAGTGGCGGGCGCGGAAACAACCGCGGCGCCGGCAACAACCGGGACGAGCGGCAGGGGCAGGGCCGTCCCCGCAAGCCCCGCCCCGAGGAGCGCCGCTACGACGTCGGCCCCGGCGCCACGAAGGACGGCCCCAAGTCCGGGCGTGGTGGCGCGGCCCGCGGCGGCGCCAAGGGCGGCCCGAAGCAGTCCCAGCAGAGCGGTGGCGGCCGTACGGCGCCCGGGCGCTCCCGTGAGTACGAGGCCCGGGCCGAGGAGCGCAACCGCGAGCGGTACGCGGGCAAGAAGGACGTCAAGCTCCCGAAGACCTTCCCGGGCGCCGAGCAGGAGGGCGAGCGGCTGCAGAAGGTCCTCGCGCGCGCGGGCTACGGCTCCCGGCGCGCCTGCGAGGAGCTGATCGAGCAGGCGCGGGTCGAGATCAACGGCGAGATCGTCCTGGAGCAGGGCCGCCGCGTCGACCCGGAGAAGGACGAGGTCAAGGTCGACGGCCTGACGGTCGCGACGCAGTCGTACCAGTTCTTCTCGCTGAACAAGCCGGAGGGCGTGGTGTCCACCATGGAGGACCCCGAGGGCCGGCAGTGCCTCGGTGACTACGTCACCAACCGCGAGACGCGGCTCTTCCACGTCGGCAGGCTGGACACCGAGACCGAGGGCGTCATCCTGCTCACCAACCATGGCGAGCTGGCGCACCGCCTCACCCACCCCAAGTACGGCGTCAAGAAGACCTACCTCGCGGCCATCGTCGGCCCGATCCCGCGCGACCTGGGCAAGCGCCTGAAGGACGGCATCCAGCTGGAGGACGGCTACGCGCGCGCGGACCACTTCCGGGTGGTCGAGCAGACCGGCAAGAACTACCTGGTCGAGGTGACCCTGCACGAGGGCCGCAAGCACATCGTCCGCCGCATGCTCGCCGAGGCGGGCTTCCCGGTCGAGAAGCTGGTGCGCACCTCCTTCGGCCCGATCACCCTGGGCGACCAGAAGTCGGGCTGGCTGCGCCGCCTGTCGAACACGGAGGTCGGCATGCTGATGAAGGAAGTCGACCTCTAAACCTTGCCACCCACCTCCACCCCCTTTTATAGTCAGAGCGACTATTAAAGGGGGTGGAAGTCGTGGACGGCTACGACAAGTACGCGTACGAACCCTTTGCCGTCACCGTCGACCTCGCCGTCCTCACCCTCCGCGCGGGCGCCCTGCACGTGCTGCTGGTCGAGCGCGGGCAGGAGCCGTACGCGGGCCGCTGGGCGCTGCCCGGCGGCTTTCTGCTGCCCGACGAGTCGGCCGAGAATGCGGCCCGGCGCGAGCTGGCCGAGGAGACCGGCCTGGCCGATGTCTCCGGGCTGCACCTGGAGCAGCTGCGCACCTACAGCGAGCCCGGCCGCGACCCCCGGATGCGGGTCGTGTCGGTCGCCTTCACCGCGCTGCTGCCCGACCCACCCGAGCCGCACGGCGGCGGTGACGCGGCCCAGGCCCGCTGGCTGCCGTACGACACCGCCGGGCCGCTCGCCTTCGACCACGACCGGATCCTGGCCGACGCCCACGACCGCGTCGGCGCCCAGCTGGAGAACAGCTGCGTGGCCACCGCCTTCTGCCCGCCCGAGTTCACCCTCGGCGAGCTGCAACAGGTCTACGAGACGGTGTGGGGCACGGCCCTGGACCGGCCAAACTTCCGCCGCAAGGTGCTCGCCACCCCCGGCTTCGTCGAACCCGTCCCCGGCGCCGCCCGGCTGACCGGCGGCCGTGGCAAGCCGGCCGCCCTCTACCGCGCCGGCCCCGCCACCGCGCTGCACCCGCCCCTGCTCCGACCGCCCCGGGAAGGACGCCCCGCATGACCACGACCCCGGCGCACAAGCGTGCCGCCACCGGATCCCTGATCGGCCTCGCGCTCGGGGACGCCCTCGGCTTCCCGACGGAGTTCAACGACGTGCCCTCGATCCTCGCCAAGTGCGGGCCCTGGCGGGAGATGGAGCTGCCGAGCCGTGCGTTCGTCTCCGACGACACGCAGATGACCCTCGCCCTCGGCCGCGCCCTGCGGACCGCCATGGACCGGGGCGTGCTTGCCCCGAAGCGGCTGGAGCGCCCGCTGCGCGAGGAGTTCGTGGAGTGGTACCAGTCGCCGGAGAACAACCGGGCCCCGGGCCGCACCTGCCTCACCGCCTGCGCCCTGCTGAAGGAGGAGGGCCGGGCCTGGCAGGACGCCAGCCAGGTCGGCTCCAAGGGCTGCGGCGCCAACATGCGCGTGGCCCCCCTCGGCCTCGCCCCCGGCCTCAGCGACGAACAGCGCGCCGGCGCCGCCCAGTTGCAGTCCGCGCTCACCCACGGACACCCCACCGCGCTGGCCGCCTCGGACCTTACCGCCCGCGCCGTGCACCTGCTCGCCCAGGGCACCGACCCGGCCGGGCTCGTCGGCCGGCTGCGCTCGTACGCCCTCGACAGCCGCACCCGCTACCACCACACCTGGCTCGGCGACCTGTGGACCCGCTCCCAGGATCCGAGCCCCGAGCACTTCATCGCGCGCGGCTGGGACGAGTGCCTGGAGATCCTGGCCCGCCTCCAGGAGGCCGTACGCACCCACTCCCCGGAGACCGACCCCTGCCTGGCCACCGGCGAGGGGTGGATCGCCGAGGAGGCCCTCGCCACCGGGCTGCTGTGCTTCCTGCTCTTCCCGGACGAACCGGTCACCGCCCTGCGCCGGGCCGCCTGCTCGTCCGGCGACTCGGACTCCATCGCCTGCCTCGCCGGAGCCTTCGCGGGCGCGTGGCTGGGCGCGGACGCCTGGCCCACCGAGTGGGCCGACCGGATCGAGTACGGGGGAGACCTGGTGACCCTGGGAGCCCTCTGGGACGCCTAGGCCCTGTCCTTGACGGACCGCAGGGCTGACGCGCGGCGTACCCGGTAGACGAAGTCGGCCACGCGCGCGTGGTGCGGTTCGGCCGGCAGCGGGGTGCTCCGGAGGGCGTCCTCGGTCTGCGCCGCCAGCCGGGCCATGCGTGCCTCGACCTCAGCCCAGGGCACCTCGCCCCGCTTCACCGCGAGCAGCGGTTCGCGCTGCTCGCCGACGTCGATCCGCAGCTCGCCGGTGCGCAGCAGCTCGCGGGCGCTCATCAGCAGGCGCAGCAGGTGCATGGCGTGCTTCCAGCGCGGGGCGCCGGTCGTACGGACGTCGGCGTCGAGCTTGCGGCGCTGGCTGAGGGCATAGCCGGTGAAGCTGTCGTAGACGCGGCGGGAGAGGAACGCGCCGCGCAGGGACAGCAGTTCGCGGCCGGTGTCGTCCACGTGCTCGACCAGCGGGGAGTGCAGGCACTCCAGGATGTTCGGGTTGCCGCGCAGCGCCAGCTCGCAGAACCGCTCCAGCTCCCAGGAGAACCGTTCCTCGCCCGGCCCGTCCACATGTGTCGGCGGCTTCTCGAACCGCCAGAACAGGGGCGTGGGGGCGAGGAACACGCCCCGCCGGTCGGTGTCACTGGTGTCCGTGGCCAGGCCGAAGGCTCGCGAACCCATGACACAGGCGTAGATCGTGTGTTCGCGTACGAGGTCTTCGGGCTGCATTCCCGGAGCGTACGCGGACCGGTCACGCCAGGTGGATCGAATTTCCCTCCACCTTGATCGGCTCGGGGGCCAGCGGCCGGGGCGCCGGTCCGTGCGCCACCGAGCCGTCGGTGATGTGGTACTTGCTGCCGTGGCAAGGGCAGTCGATCGTGCCGTCCGCCACCTTGTTCACCGTGCAGCCCTGGTGCGTGCAGATCGCCGTGAAGGCCTTGAAGTCGCCCTGCGTCGGCTGGGTGACGACGATCTTCTGTTCCTTGAAGACCTTGCCGCCGCCCACCGGGATGTCGCTCGTACTCGCCAGCTCCGGCTCGCTCGGCTTGCTCGCCTCGCTCTTCTTGCTGCCGCACCCCGCCGCCCCGGCACCGAGGGCCACCGCGCCCGTCGCCAGGACCGTGCGCCGTGTCGCGCCCTGGGTCATGCCATCACTCCCTACAGCGTCAGTCCATCTCAATCCGCATATATCAGGAAAACGCACAATCACCGGCATTCTGGCATCGAGTGCCCGCGACGGGCGGGCGCCGCGCGCCCGGCCCGCCACGGGCTGACTAGGCTGGACGCACCAGCGCACCAAGAACCGCTACGCATGTGGGAGAGGAGCACGGCCGTGGGGGTACGAGTGGTCCGGGGGGCCGTCCAGCTCGACCGGGACGAGGCCGGACACATGGCGGAGCAGGTCGGGTCCCTGCTCACCGCCATCCTGGAGCGGAACGGACTGACCGTCGACGACCTGATCAGCATCTGGTTCACGGCCACGCCCGACCTGCACAGCGACTTCCCGGCCGCCGCCGCGCGGGGGCTCGGCATCGTCGACGTACCGCTGATCTGCGCCCAGGAACTGGACATCGAGGGCGCCATGCCCCGGGTCGTCCGGGTCCTCGCGCACATCGAGTCCGACCGGCCCCGCGCGGACATCACCCACGTCTACCTCGGCGCCGCAGCCGACCTGCGCAAGGACATCGCCCAGTGAGAACCGCACTCGTCATCGGCACCGGCCTCATCGGCACGTCCGCCGCGCTCGCCCTCGCCCAGCGGGGCGTCACCGTCCACCTCGCCGACCACGACCCCGAGCAGGCCCGTACGGCCGCCGCCCTGGGCGCCGGCACCGACGCGCCCCCGCAGGGCCCGGTCGACCTGGCGATCGTCGCCGCCCCGCCCGCGCACGTGGCCGGCGTGCTCGCCGACGCCATGCGCCGGGACCTGGCCCGCGGCTACATCGACGTGGCCAGCGTCAAGGGCGCCCCGCGCCGCGAACTGGAGGCCCTCGGCCTGGACCTGAGCCGCTACCTGGGAACCCACCCGATGTCGGGCCGCGAGAAGTCCGGCCCGCTGGCCGCCACCGGCGACCTGTTCGAGGGCCGCCCCTGGGTGCTCACCCCGACCCGGGACACCGACACCGAGGTCCTGAACCTCGCCCTGGAGCTGGTCTCGCACTGCCGGGCCGTGCCGGTCGTCATGGACGCCGACGCCCACGACCGCGCCGTCGCCCTCGTGTCGCACATGCCCCACCTGGTGTCCAGCATGGTCGCCGCGCGCCTGGAGCACGCCGAGGAGGCGGCCGTACGGCTGTGCGGGCAGGGCATCCGGGACGTGACCCGGATCGCCGCCTCCGACCCGCGGATGTGGATCGACATCCTGTCCGCGAACCCGGGACCGGTCGCCGACCTGCTCTCCGGCGTCGCCTCCGACCTGGACGAGACCGTGCAGGCTCTGCGCTCCCTGCAGTCCTCCGACGAGGCCGAGCGCGCGGAGGGCAGCGCCGGCATCGAGGACGTCCTGCGCCGTGGCAACGCCGGCCAGGTGCGGGTGCCCGGCAAGCACGGCAGCGCCCCGCGCGTCTACGAGACCGTCGTCGTGCTCATCGACGACCAGCCCGGTCAGCTGGCCCGGATCTTCGCGGACGCGGGGCGGGCCGGGGTCAACATCGAGGACGTCCGGATCGAGCACGCGACGGGCCAGCAGGCCGGTCTGGTGCAGCTCATGGTCGAGCCGAAGGCGGCGTCGGTGCTGATGGACGCGCTGCGCGAGCGGGGCTGGGCGCTGCGCCAGTAGGAGCCTGTCGGAGCGTCCTCCGGGGGCCGGTAACCTTGTGCGGGGCGCCCTCGCGCCCCGGACCCCATCCACCACCCTTCACCAGGAAGGTGCCCTCCCGTGGAAAACGGCGCCGCCCCGACCGCCAAGCCCGTGATCGTCGCGATCGACGGTCCCTCCGGCACGGGCAAGTCGAGCACGTCGAAGGCCGTGGCCGCACAGCTCGGCCTGAGCTACCTGGACACCGGTGCCCAGTACCGGGCGATCACCTGGTGGATGGTGAACAACGGCATCGACCTGGAGGACCCGACCGCGATCGCGGCCGTCGCCGGCAAGCCGGAGATCGTCTCGGGCACCGACCCGGCCGCCCCGACCATCACGGTCGACGGCGTCGACGTGGCCGGACCGATCCGCACCCAGGAGGTCACCTCCAAGGTCAGCGCGGTCAGCGCGGTGCCCGAGGTGCGCTCCCGGATCACCGAGCTGCAGCGCTCGCTGGCCGCCGGTGCGGAGCTGGGCATCGTGGTCGAGGGCCGGGACATCGGTACGACCGTGCTCCCGGACGCCGACCTGAAGATCTTCCTCACCGCCTCCCCGGAGGCCCGCGCGGCCCGCCGAAGCGGCGAGCTGAAGGGCGTGGACCTGCACGCGACCCGTGAGGCGCTGATCAAGCGGGACGCGGCCGACTCCAGCCGCAAGACCTCGCCGCTGGCCAAGGCCGGGGACGCGGTCGAGGTGGACACCACCGAGCTCACCCTGCCCCAGGTCATCGAGTGCGTCGTCACCCTGGTCCGGGAGAAGCGAGCCGGGAAGTGACACTTCCGTCCGAGCGGGGGGCCGAGGTCGGGAGGCGCATCGGCGTCGGCCTGATGCACGGGCTGTGGAAGCCGCGGGTGATCGGCGCCTGGCGGATGCCCGCGACCGGCCCGGTGATCCTTGCGGTGAACCACTCGCACAACATCGACGGCCCGATGGTCATGGGTGTGTCGCCCCGGCCGACGCACTTCCTGATCAAGAAGGAGGCGTTCGTCGGACCGCTCGGCTCCTTCCTGACCGGCATCGGCCAGCTGAAGGTGGACCGCACCGCCGCCGACCGCGCGGCGATCAGCCAGGCTCTCGGCGTGCTCGAGGCCGGGGGCGTGCTGGGCATCTTCCCGGAGGGCACCCGGGGCGAGGGCGACTTCGCCTCGCTGCGCAGCGGGCTCGCCTACTTCGCCGTCCGCGGCGAGGCGCCGATCGTGCCCGTGGCCGTACTGGGCAGCGCCGAGCGGCGCGGACGGTTGGTCAAGGCACTGCCGCCGCTGCGCTCCCGCGTGGACATCGTCTTCGGCGAGCCGTTCTTGGCCGGCGACGACAGCGGACGGCGTACGCGCGCGGCGCTGGACGCGGCGACCGAGCACATCCAGAAGCAGCTCACCGCGCACCTGGAAAACGCCAGGCGCCTGACCGGGCGCTAAGCGACACTTGAGTAGTGGTCCGGCCCACCGGGGCGCGGCCCACCGATCACCACGAACGAACGAGGTACGGACTTCATGAACGACCAGATCCAGCCCGACGGCTCGGACGCGTACGAGGGCGCGCACGAGTACGACCACGGGGCTCTCGGCGACGCCGAGTACGCGGAGTTCATGGAGCTCGCCGCAGTAGAGGGCTTCGACATCGAGGACGTCGAGGGCGCCATCGAGGCGGCGGGCCACGGTCCGCTGCCCGTGCTCGCCGTCGTCGGCCGCCCCAATGTCGGCAAGTCGACCCTGGTGAACCGGATCATCGGCCGTCGCGAGGCGGTCGTCGAGGACAAGCCGGGCGTCACCCGCGACCGCGTGACCTACGAGGCCGAGTGGGCCGGCCGCCGCTTCAAGGTCGTCGACACCGGCGGCTGGGAGCAGGACGTCCTCGGCATCGACGCCTCCGTGGCCGCCCAGGCCGAGTACGCGATCGAGGCGGCCGACGCGGTCGTCTTCGTGGTCGACGCCAAGGTCGGCGCGACCGACACCGACGAGGCGGTCGTCCGGCTGCTGCGCAAGGCCGGCAAGCCGGTCGTGCTGTGCGCCAACAAGGTCGACGGCCAGAGCGGCGAGGCCGACGCGGCCTACCTGTGGAACCTGGGCCTCGGCGAGCCCCACCCGGTCTCCGCCCTGCACGGCCGCGGCACCGGCGACATGCTCGACGCCGTCCTGGAGGCGCTGCCCGAGGCCCCCGAGCAGGCCTTCGGCACCGCCGTCGGCGGCCCGCGCCGCATCGCCCTCATCGGCCGCCCCAACGTCGGCAAGTCCTCGCTGCTGAACAAGGTCGCCGGCGAGGAGCGCGTCGTCGTCAACGAACTGGCGGGCACCACCCGCGACCCGGTCGACGAGCTGATCGAACTGGGCGGCGTGACGTGGAAGTTCGTCGACACCGCCGGTATCCGCAAGCGCGTCCACCTCCAGCAGGGCGCCGACTACTACGCCTCCCTGCGCACGGCCGCGGCCGTGGAGAAGGCCGAGGTCGCGGTCATCCTGATCGACGCCTCCGAGAACATCTCCGTGCAGGACCAGCGGATCATCACCATGGCCGTCGAGGCGGGCCGTGCGATGGTCATCGCCTACAACAAGTGGGACAACCTCGACGAGGAGCGCCGCTACTACCTGGAGCGGGAGATCGAGACCGAGCTGGGCCAGGTCGCCTGGGCCCCGCGCGTGAACGTCTCGGCGCGCACCGGCCGCCACATGGAGAAGCTGGTCCCCGCGATCGAGACCGCCCTCGCCGGCTGGGAGACCCGCGTCCCCACGGGCCGCCTGAACGCCTTCCTCGGCGAGCTGGTCTCGGCCCACCCGCACCCGGTCCGGGGCGGCAAGCAGCCACGCATCCTCTTCGGCACCCAGGCCGGCACGAAGCCCCCGCGGTTCGTCCTGTTCGCCTCCGGCTTCATCGAGGCGGGCTACCGGCGCTTCATCGAGCGCCGTCTGCGCGAGGAGTTCGGCTTCGAGGGCACCCCGCTCCACATCTCGGTGCGGGTGCGCGAGAAGCGCGGCACGAAGAAGAAGTAAGCGCTGTACGACGCGAAGGGCGGCCCTTGCAGACCAAGGGCCGCCCTTCGCCGTACCTCACGCCCCCCGGCGCGGGGCCGGGGGCAGCGCCGGCACGTACTGCGTCCCGGAGTCCTGCTGCTGCCGCCCGAGCGTGCCGACCCGCTGCCACTGGGACTGCGACTGCTGCCGCGCGCTGTACGCCCCCGCGCTGTAGGCGCTGTACGAGCTGCTGAACGACCCCGGCCGGTGACCGCCGAAGGAGTTCGGACGGTCCATGTTCCCGAACGCGGTGAAGCCCAGCTCCTCCTCACCGCTGCGGTCCCCCGGCAGCGTACGGAAGGCCTTGACCCACTCCGCGGAGAGCGAGTCGTAGATCGGCGTGGCCGATGCCCCACCACCGACGTCCTGACCCGCCCGAGCGGAGGGAACGGCGGAGAAGAGGGCCCGGCGGGGAAGGGGAGTGTCGTATGCGTGCACGTATGTGCAAACGACCGGCACGTCAAAGAGATGCGGCCGTACGACTCCTTAGGGGTACGGAGCTGTGTTCAATACAGGGCTCAGACCCCGGCAAGAGGCAGCGCCGCGGCCACCAGCTTTCCGTTCGCCGCCGCCCTGTCGAGAGCGTCCCGCAGCAGATCCTCCCGAGGCTGCCGCCCGATGCACCCCACCGGCGCCGCGAACATCAGCACCTGCTGGTGCTTGTTGGCGGCAGCCCGCCAGGGGTCCGTCACCTGCAGCGGCTGATGCGCCTGCCACCACGCCACCGGCTGCCCCCCGTTGGTGCCCGGCTGCAGCACCGCGTGCAGCTGGCCGGCGGCCAGCAGCACCGACCAGCCGTGCAGCACCGGCGGCACCGAGGCCAGCTGGGTCAGCGGCATGAAGCCCTGCTCGATGAGGAGCGGGAGGAAGTCGTCGCCGGCCCCGGCGGAGCCCGGACGCACGATGGGCGTGGTCGGCTCGACGACCAGCCCGGGGTGCAACTCGCCGTCGATAAGGACTAGTCCGCTGGTCACGCCGAGCACGGCCTGCTCGGGCACGGCCTTCTGCGGCCGGCCGCCGACCGAGGCGTCCCCGCCGATGGACCTGACGGCGCCGCGCAGTTGTTCCTCGGTGACCTGGACGACCTGCGAGGGCAGGCAGCCGGCGTGGGCGAAGGCGAGGACCGCGGTCTCCTCGCCCACGAACAGAACGGTGCTGGTGCGCTCCTGCTCGGAGTCGCCCGGGGTGCGACAGGACGTGCAGTCGTAACTGCCAGGGGCGTTCTCTCCGGCGAGCAGCCGGTCGGCTTCTTCGTCGCCGATCTCGGCGCGTACGGCGTCACTGACGTCGAGCATGCGCGGCACGGTGGCTCCCTCGGGATGCGTGCTGGGCCGGCCGGGTGGCTCCCGGCCGCTGAGCCCCGGGGTTCCGGGCTCATGAAGAAGACAACGGACGTCCTGTGGTGGGAGTCACGCTCGGAGCGGAACGGAATCGAACCATCGACCGCGCACGGTCACCTACGGCACGAAATTGGCCACTCACCGTCAACTCTTTGCGGATTCAAGGCACTTGAACGGGTGACGTCAGTCACAGGACGCCTGTGGAGGTGGTCGATAAATCATGAAATCAGCGAATGAAATGGGTGTCCGAAAATTGCCGCTACCCGAGGTAACTCCTAACTGGCCTGGAAGGACGAGGAGTTGGTTGAAACCGCCCACCCGATCTCCCTAGATTCCTCGGCCGTGTGCAACGAGCACCGCTCGGGTACGTCCGCCGGCCGGCACCGGAAGAGCA